>OZ219804.1:0-7116 GCA_964291515.2 Dehalococcoidia bacterium | reverse complement strand
GTATCGGACGGTGTCGGCGAAGGTCGAGAACACGATGACCTTCTGCGAAGGGTTGGCTTCGATCATGGAGCGAAGCAGGCCGAGTTTGGGGTCATGTTCAGGATCGAGCCGGGTGAGAAGCGTCACCAACCGCGCCAAGAGCCTCCGGTCGTGTGACACGTGGTCCCGGAATGAGGGCTTGAACGTCTCCACTGGTTCGATCCCCTCCTCGTGGGGGTTCTCCACAAGCCACTGGGCCAGTCCGGTTTCATCGAGTTCCTGCCGTGCAGCCGTTTGCAACGCGTCGCCGAACAGCACACGCCCTTCGTTCCAGGCGGCGAGGAAGGCGTCGTGCGCTGCAAGCATTCTCTCCAGGGTTAGTAGGCACGCCTGCCAGCAGGACTCGAAACGCTTCAGGATGGCCGACTGCAACAGAGCGCTCAGCGTCTCCTCGTGGACTTCTGCCTCATCCCCGATCCGGAAGGCGCTGGGCCGGTATCGAGCCATTGTGAGATCGTCAATGGCGACAACGACTTCCAACACGAGGTCCGCGTGGGCCTCATCAAGGTCGTACCGTTCGGTGGTCAGAATCGGTGTTGGAAATCTCACCGGGGTGCCGTCGGGGAATGCAGCGTTCGGGTAGTGGGTCTCGATGAACCTGCGGTCTCGGCGAACGCTCACCATGTCAGCGAGGGGAAACAACACGTCAGGGTCGAGGTTCTCCGGGTCCTGCTCGTTGGCCCCTGCTGTCACGAACAATCGCCGCAGGGATGCGATACCGTCAGCGGCGAACGCCCGGTCGTGTAGGGCGAAGGTCATCACCAGGTGGTAGAGATCCCACAGACCGTTGTTGATGGGAGTAGCCGTCAGCAATACGAGATCCTTGCGCTCGCCACCCAACAGCCGGGACATGGCTCTCTGCCAAGTGGTGTCGGGGTTGCGCAAGGCGTGGCCCTCGTCGACCACGACGAGCCGGTAGACATCTTTGTTGATCGTCAGCCGTCTGGCCCGGTTGGTCGTGCCAGGTGGTGTCAATTGCTCGTCGGTAGCCAGTTCGTGGTAGGTGACCACTCGCGCAGGAAGAAGCGCGCGCTCTATCCGTTCCTCCCAGTGCTGCACCAGCTGCCGCGGGGCGACCACCAAGGCATGACTACCCCGCCGACGGGTGTACTCCTCGACGAAAGCCAGCCCGATCTCGGTCTTGCCCGTACCGACCCCATCCGCGTACACGACCCCGTGCCGGCGGCGAACGATCTCTATGGCGCGGCGGAATCCGTCCCACTGGAACGGCGCCAGATTGACCGTGGTGAGCTGTGGGAGCGGTTCATCGATCCCCTCATCGAACAACTCCAGAAGCGCCCGGAGATAGACGGTCTGAGGGTCTACGAGCCCGGGGTCGGGAAACAGCAACTCCTGCAGCTCGGCCTTGAAGTCAGTCGCCTCTTCCCAAAGGCGATCAAACCACTCAACCGCGGCGCGTGCTACCAGCGGCGAGTAGTCGGCTAGCCCCAATTCGAGATTGCTGAACAGTCCTGCCGCAGTCAGGTTGGCGGAGGTGACCAGTGCTGCCCGAGCGTCGTTCGAGTCGCCGAACATGTAGGCCTTACCGTGAAGGAACCGCTCGGTGAACCTCCGCACTTGTACCTCGGACCGGCCGAGCCAACTATCGAGGTCCATGAGATGTTGGGCTGCCCGGCTAGGCGGGAACCGGGCCAGATCTCGATCTGCCTTCAGGCCCTCCAAAGCGCGCTCGAATTGGGGAAGTGGTGGACTGCCTCCTAGTCCGGGAGCGGGTGTCGCGCCCAAGAGCAGGCGCACACACCGTTCGTCGGTGACGCAGATAGTCAGGTGGTGGAGGCCTCCGAGGTTGACGTACCCAGTGGCGATCGACAGATCGTATTGAGACCCAAGGTCACCGGTCAGGTAGGTGAGGGCATCGCCGTGACCATTCTCCGAGTTGTCAACGAGTGAAGGGCGGCCGGGCATTCAGCGTAGCTCTGCAAGATGGGCTAAGAGATCTGTTCGGTACTTCTCGGAGACGGCATCTATGGTGAAGTCATCGAACATCACTGTCAGGTCGTCAGGTGTCAGATTCCACGCACGCGCCACCCGAGCGTCGATGTCCACTAGCAGCCGCTGACGCTCGGTTTGGTTTACGTGTCCGACCTCCACGCCCGTCGCTCTCGCGAAGTGTGCGAATCGGTCATCGACTGCTGACAGTCGCGCCGCGCATCTGGCCACAGCATGGAAGTCTTCATCGTCGAACGGGGGTACTACCAACCCTTCGAGGAGGAAGAAGTTGACGTTCATCTCCACGAACCGACGAGCCTGCCAGTCGAACGGAAGACTGTTCATGACCCCGAGGCAGGTCGACTGATCTAACTCGTTGCCGTCCACGAAAGCCAGATACTGGGCGCTGTTAGCGAGAAAGACGCTAGGCGGAACGAGACATGCGATTATTGTTCGGGAATTAGTTCTATTCGTGACAAGTCGGAAGGCGACGCGTGCACGGTCGAGTCCGTCCAGCACCGCTTTCCGCCGGGTGGCCATTGGCACCACTAGCGCCACCTGCGACTTGAGACCGGGTCTGGGCTTACGGACCTTTTTCCAGACCGCGTCGGACTCCGGACACCAGCGGGCCTCCGCCCCATTGGGATCGTATTGGTAGAAGCTTTCACCCTTCCACAGAGGCCGCACCTCCGCTAAGGGATCCGGACGGGTCCATAGATGCCGGTCCTGAGTCTCGTCAAGTTCACGGACACCGAACCTAAGAGCCACATGTGGTGTCTCGCCGAACGGGAAGCGGTTGCCTACCCTCACCCTTGCGAGTACATCGGCTTCGGCCTGGGTACCGACCAGAGGAGTCATCCATCCTGGACCGAACGCGGAGGAACCAATTCGTACTCCCACGGTTGCCGCTTGGTGATTCCATCCATCCCGCGTGGTAGCTACTCCGGCCACCTCAACCCGGTGCTCGTTATCGGGTTGCGTTCGTTCGGCAACCACCAAGGCGACGGAATACCGTGGATGAGTATCGAACATCCAACGTTTCCTGTTGAGCAGGAAGTCGACCCGGCGGGTGGTCATACGATCGAACAGCCAACTGCGGAATCCGCGGGATCCGTTGTTAATGAAGGTGCTCCTCGGTAGCACAACGCCTATCGACCCGCTCTGGCGGGTTAGCTGGCGGTATCGCTGGCAGAAGTACTTGTACAGGTCAGGATCGCCGACCATCGACGTGTATTCCCCAGAGGAGAGCGCCTCTCTTTGTATGGCTGCTCGTTCGCGTTCCTGGTCGAGGAGCTCCGTTAACTCTGGGCGTTCTCTGGTCAGGTCACGGATCGCCCGAGCACGAGCAGCAGCGGGTAGTCCGTTGATGCCTGGTTTGTGCATCCCGTAGAAGCCCAGTTCCTCAACGGTGACTTCTTCCCAGGGTGGGTTGCCGACTACCACATCGAAGCCGGGCCGGTCTCGGCTGGGGTCGAACACCTGGGGAAACGCCAGCGGCCAGTGGAGGAAACGGTGCTCCCGGCTCAAACGCGTGGCAGCACTGATCAACTGCTGCCCGTGTCTGTCGGCATCGCCCGAGATCACGTCCAGGGCATGCGTTCCGACATATGTCCTGGTGTGCAGTCCGAATCCCTGCCCTGTCCACAGGTCGAACAGATGCTGCGCCCGTTCGGTTGCTGCTCGTGCTTCGGCATCGGCGACCTTGCTGGCCTCTACCTCCTCGGGGGTGCGGTCATCGATGCTTGCCAGTCGTGCCACCGCTGCGATCGAGTTGCCGAGCGCTTCGAGGAGATGGTCGTACCAGATGGTTCCTACGTTGCCGACCGTCTCGGGTGATAGGACCCCGATGAGGGAATTGCCGACGATCACGTTGCGGTCGAGATACGACAGCGACAGGCCGGGAACGAAAGAAGCCAACCACAGCGACATGAGAGCGATTTCTGCTCCCATCGGGCTTACGTCCACCCCGAACACACAGTGTTTGAGCACAAGCCGACGTAGCAGCGCAGCGTCATCGACACCGGTCCCGGCTGATGTACCTGCCCGGAGCCGGTCGAGGTCGGCGCCGATGCCGGGAAGGGGGGTCTCTGCAAGGAACCGCACAGTCATATCGGCCAGCGTTTCCACCACCTGCACCAAAAAGTGAGCGCTGCCACAAGCGGGATCAAGCACCGAGAACGAGAACAACTCTGCAACCGCAGCGGCAGGATCGCTGGCCGCGACGGCCTTCACTCTCTCGAGGTGACGCTCGAACGCTGGTACCACTGCCCCCCGGACCAGGTGGGCCACCAACTCGGCCGGGGTGTAGTAGACACCGCCCGCCTTGCGTCCACCTTCGTGTGTCTGCCACAACAAGCCGCCGGCACCCACGTCGGGATCTGTGGCCTCAGGGACGTAGCGGTCCTTTTTCTGGTCGTAGCGGAGGGGTCGATCAGCCACCGACAGTTGCAAACTCAACAAGGACTCATAAATATGGCCTAGGTGACCAATCTCCAACGACGAGTAGTCGACCCCCCGGTTCCCATTGCTGTCCCAGCCGACCGCTAACAGCAACTGGGCGAAGTGAGGGTCGGCCAGTTCGATACGCTCGAGGAGTTCGGCACCCGCGAAACCGGACGGCGCGAACAGCGAACCGTTGTAGGCGGGCACATCCCATGCTCGGTTGCCGTGGCGCATAGCCCGCACCAGCACCGCGAACTGGGACCACAACGCCGTCGAATCGTCGCTGAGTCTGTCCCCCGACGCGGCCGCTTCGGCGACCAGTCCGGAAAGCGACTTCCTCTCATATGTCGAGTTGTCCATCGGGAGGAACCGGGAACCCTCGGCGTAGAGGATGAACAAGATCCGGAACATCAGAGTGAGAGCGGCTTTCTCAACCTCAGTTCGTCGGTCGTCGTCTTCAATGTCGTTGCCGTTGTCGCAGACCCATCGGTCGAGCCCGGCCGCCAGTGCGGGGAAGGCTTCGAAGCGGATCGTCCGGTCCAGCCGCTTCCGCAGGTCTGTCCCGAAGCGACGTGCCTCCTCTTGAAGTTCAGCAAACCCACCGTCCGCCAGGTAGGAAGGCGAGACCAGCGCCAGGAATGGGCACCTTTCGGCGCCGACCAAACTGGCATCGATATCAAGCCACTCCTGGGTTGATGCGGTATCGAACAGTCGGAACCGGCCTTCGTACGCCAACAACCCGTATCGCACACCAGCGACACGGCAGTCTCGCGTTAGAAGACCCTCAGGTGGACGACCCCGATTATCGAGCCGTGTAAACGCTCGTGGGCTGTTCTTCGGATGTACCACCGCAACGGGCCGGCTCTCATAGCGAGCCAGATATCCTCGAGTTGGCAGCTGCTCCAGTCCGTATCCGAGCTTCGTCAGAATCTCCCTCCACCCGTCTGACGGTTTCAGAGCCGAGACCACCTCGGTCGCTTCGGCCCACGAAGCTGCGTTTTCTCCAAAGCGCACGTCGACGGTATGCCGGGACAGCAACCCCTCCATGTGGATTCCCTGACCTCCCAGGCGGGCAATCTCCTCCGCGAGGTGACGAACGGACTCGAGCGTCCCCATCTCGTCGGTCTCGCCGATGGCACGAGCTAGCGCCCGAGCGTCTACCGATCGGATCGGCGAGTCGGCTGCAGCCGGACCAAGAACACGCAACCACCCCGTCCGGCCTGGATCGTCGGCCACGAGCAGATAACTGACCGGCCTGTTACCAACCCGCTCCCGCCATCGAGCCCGCATACTGCGGTCCATGGGATCGAGCGCTAACGCCACCTCGAAGCCCCGAACTGCTACCACACCACCGATACCGGCCCGCGCTGGCGCGCGGTGTCCGGTCCCACGGGCCACGAGATGGCGCAAAAGCTCCGCGGCGTTCACCGGGCTGATCCTGACCGGTGCACGATTGCTGCCGACAGCTTGGTAGAGGATGGCGACCCTCCTCGTAACGGAACGGGGAAGCTCACCTCCAATATGCGGCACAAGTCGGCGTTTGAGAAGAGGGTCGTCGGCCGATCCGGCACTTTGGGCGTCGAGGGTCCTGCCATAGTTGTCATGCAGATACGATTATGCCCGATCGAACCCGGGGATCGAATCGCAGGACAGCCCCAGGCGTTGTTGATGGCGTCTTCGCACTGCGAGAAGTCTCTACTACCAACGGTGAATCCGGACTCATACTGCTCGGGGTCGAGACCCGAGCGGAGAACGTCAAGGAGCTTGAACACTCTGGCAACAGGCGACCTGGGAGTACTAATGCCGTCGCGGCGCAGCGACGCAGGTCGCGATTACGGACGCCGCGGGGGATGAGCCATCGATAGGACCTTGCTGGCGCTACCGATACCGGACATGCAATCATTGAGTTCCGGCGCAGATCGAGCAGGCGTCGATTATCGGCGGGGTCATGTCTCCTGGTTTTTCTCGGCTCAGTGGGCGCGGCACGCCGGGGACCTCGACGGTGAGTCGGTCTCATCTACGTGACTGGGATTCTTGCGTAGTGTTGCCATTGGGCGCTCGATCCAATGAAGCGCAGAATGGTAAGTTCATTGTCATTGAATGTGACGGCCCAGACTTCATCAAGACCATGAAATTGTAGGTCACTGAAGTCCGGAGTGTGATCCTCGAACTCAAACGCATCTCCGAGGAGTTGCGTCGCTGCTTCGGTGTCGTCGAGTATTACTACGAGCCATTTCTTTTTCTCTGTATCGCCCCATTGGTCCTTCACAAGCTTGGCGTCAATACGAGCTTGAATGGCCGACTTGAGGTCGGTCATGTCAACTACATTACGAAAGTTGAAGGTTAGAGGCGCTACTGATACCCAGATGCTTCCCGAGTTTCCTTCAGCCAGTTTACTCGCAACCTCGATTACCATCAGAGGTCTTTCCGTTTCTATCATCGCCTCATCGGACTGTGGCCAACTGTCAGCTATTGCCTCCTCACATGCCTGAGCGATATGACCGACGTCATCAACGTTATTCTCTTCAGCCTGCCGCAGAGTGTCGACCAGCATCGCTGGAACCTTCTTAAGTGAAAAAGCGTTGACATTGTCATACGAGCCGACCCCACGGCGATCCACAAATCCTATGTTCCAGTTCTTGAGAAGTTCGCCAAACCGCTGCCTTCTGCTTGCTTTACCTAACA
>OZ219803.1:0-18565 GCA_964291515.2 Dehalococcoidia bacterium | reverse complement strand
TTTCAGTCGGGGATGGGCAGCAAAGAGCCTGTCCAGATGCGCCTGGTGGGCGTCTGTGCGATTATCGGCGCGGCGCAGGAGGGTGAACCGGGCTCGGAACAGGTCGGGCTCATACGCGGGGGGTGTGCGGTCGGGTGGGCGGCGTTGGAGCTCGCGGCGTACCAGGGTGAGCCCCTCTGTGAACCAGCGGACAACGTGGAACCGGTCCAACACATGGCGGGCGTGGCCCAGATACTGCGCGATGGCCGCCCGATAGGGGCGGGAACCGTCGGACACGACGATCTCCACTCCTCGACACCACTCCGGTCCTTGGTCTCGGAAGAACCTGTTCAGAGAAGCTTTATTACGTCCGGGGATCATCGCCAACAACTCGCCGGTGTCGCCGGAGGCGACTACGGTCACATAGCGGTGACCGCGGCGTATAGACGTCTCGTCGACTAACAGCACACGTGTGGGCCGCGATCGGCGGCGCTTCCCAACCCGGTCCGAGTGGGCTTTCACCAGCGCCATGATCCGATGCCATCCCACCCCATGATGGCGGGCCACCGCCCGAATCGACATCACCTTGGCATCTGCCACCAGACGGCGAGCCAACCGCCCACTCAGCCCGCCCTCGAACCGGGCGTGGCCTTCGAGATGACGTTCCTCGCAGTTCCCACACCAGAACCGCCGCCTCCTCCACAACAGCGTCGTCCGCCGGCCCGACACAGCCAGATCACGGACCCGCTTCACCCGCCTGTCCCACACCCTGGAACACTTGAACCCGCACTGAGGGCAGCGTGACCACTCCCGGGTCGACTCGACCTCCACCACCAGGCGGTCAACAGAGTCCACCCGAACCCCCTTCACGCGCACACCTGACAGGTGCAGACGAACCGTCATAAGATCAGACATCGAGGCCTCCTCGAATCGGCGAGTTCTACGTCACCGATTCCAGCGGGGCCTCACCCCCATTCCAAGGATTTCACCCCCACCCACCCACGTTTCCGCGCAGCGCCGGTATTCGACGTTGGTGGGGTGCCGGTAGCGGGTCCAGGTCCGGGGTGGGAGTAGCCGGCGGCGGTGTGGTGGCGTGTCGGGGTCGATCCGGTGTCCCCGCCGGTGGATGGCGATGTGGTGGTGGTACCAGCAGAGCGTGGCCAGATTGTCGGCGGTGTTGGCGCCACCGTCGCGCCTTGGAACGACGTGGTGGGTCTGGAGCCGGTAGCCGCTCTGGCAGGAGTCGATGACGCATTTGCGGTCCCGAGCTAGCACGGCTCGGCGTAGCCGCTTTGGTGTCTGACGCCGTGGCGGTCCGGTTTCGGTGATCTGACCGCCCAGGACGGTGACCACTTCGGTGCGTCCTTCGCATGCAACTTCTTCTGCGGTTTGTGGCCCGACGCGGGGTCCGTTGAACAACTCCACGCCCTGCGTGTCGGCGGACTCGTCGGCGAGGGGTTCATCTTTGATGAGCATGATGACCGGTTCTCGCCCGGCGGGGTCGCCCGGTTCGAGTCCTTGGTCCAGGTCGTCTTGGGCCATGGTGGTCAGCCCGATGGCTTGTTTCTGAGCCGGCGACAACTCAGTATCAGAATCGGTATCGGTGACGGGCGGGATCTGGTCGGCGCGGCGGTCCAGGGCTTGGCGCACGATCTGGCCGTCTGTGGCGGTGAGCCGCCCCGACAGGTGCCACACCGTACCGTCGTCGGACACTCGCAGGTTCACATATTGGTGCTCGAAACTGTCGCGTTCGTCGCTCCGGCTGAGCTTGCGGAACCTGGTGGCCAGCTTCTTCAACCCCGTGAGGTCCAAGTCAGCCGACGCCGCGACGTCGGACGGGCTGGCGCCGGCTTGGATGAGCCGCTGCTCGTACACGGTCCGGTCGAAGGGCAGATGCCCTCTTCGGATGAGGTCGATGACGTCGTCGTCCAACCTCCGGGCCAGGTAGGCGAGATCCTGGGCGACCGTATGTGGTATGTCCAGGCGTGACGCGATCCAATCGGTGAGGGAGCGGTATCCGTCGCGGACGGCGCCGTGTTGGCGGATGACCATTTTGAGCCAGGCGAGTTGGCTGCCCCGTAGACGGTCTATCTGCTGCTGGTCGTCTTTGAGGTTGTTCTCAGCGACCAGGATCGGGTCGGCGTCATGGAACACGGTTCCTTCATACATGCCAACTAGTGTAGTGACATCCCATGACAAATAAGGGCAGTTATCTGAAAAAAATCTCAAACACGATATATCGGACCTGGCCTGTGGGAATGTCACAGCCACCCTATATTCTCTACCCAGGCGAGTCTTGGAGGACGGTTCGGCGGTATGCCTAGGTTGACGGACGAGTTTCTGATCACGCGCGATCCTGTCCGGTGGGCTGCTCCGGAGGGTTTTCCGGGGACTCTGCGGCAAGCCGGGTTGTTTGCTCAGGATGCGCCGAGCGGACTGGAAGTCGTACTGGTTGAGACGCGTCGGGGGCCCAACGCTGCGGTGATGCGGCTGGCCTGGTCAAAAAGACGGGCCGGACGGGCTAGCCCGGTTCTGTTGCTCGCCTTCTACCCCACGCCAGATGGTTCCCGGATTTCGTTGTGTGGGCCGTCGGGTGAGCAGCCGGTGGTTCGTCATGATCTCGAGGTGTCGCAGGTGGAGCGCCTGGTGGCTGTTGCGTTGGCTGAGCCGAACCATCATGCGGCAACCAGGTTCCTGCTGGCAGCGTTGGCGGAGTTGGATTCCCCCGTTCCCGGGTTACGAAACGTCGGCTTGCTGGCCACCCATGAGTTGGTTACCGGGGTGCGGGAGATGGCGGAATGGGCCGGAGCGGTAAGACGGTCATCGCCATTGCTTGGTGACCGTGGCCGTCGGCTCGTGGAGAGGCTGGGCTATTCGATAGAGCCGTTGGGAATCAACACGTCAATGTTGACAATCGGGGGACGCAACCGGGCAATTGCGGTGTTCTGCGACGAGGATGAACCGTTTGATGCGCCGGCTCAACGTTTTCAAGGGGCATCGCCCGTGTCGCGTGGATTGGCGGTTGCGGACCAGCAGAATGTTGATTGGGTGATCCTCACTCGGGCGTCGGAGATCCGCATCTACGCAGCGCGGGCTGACACGGGGGTGGGCCGCAAGGGTCGTTCTGAGACCTTTGTCGAGTTGAACCTGTCGTTGCTGCCCGGGAACCAGGCGGGCTATCTGGATTTGTTGTTCTCGGCCGATGCCCTGGTCCATGGCGGCACCTTGGAGAAGATCCTGAGCAATTCGGAGCGGTTCGCGTCCGAGCTTGCTGCCCGATTGCGTGAGCGGATCTATTTCGACACGGTTCCGGCACTGGCGAAAGCAGTCGCTGGCCGTCTCGGTCGGGATCCCGTTGACGAGGATCTGGACGACGCGTACGAGCAGGTGATGCTGATCCTGTTCCGCTTGCTGTTCGTAGCCTATGCCGAGGACAAGGACCTACTCCCCTACACCACGAACAACCACTACCACCATCATTCCCTGAAGCAGATCGCACGCCGCCTCCTAGAGGATCGTCAGCAGGGTCACGACCTTTACGACGAACGAGCGACCGCATTCTGGGATGACATCTGCAATCTGTGGGACACGGTCGACAAGGGAAACGTCACCTGGGGTGTACCTGCCTACAACGGCGGTCTGTTCTCCGACGACCCGGAAGTGAGCCAGGCAGGCGCCGACCTGTCGAGGTTGAGTCTCACCGATGCGGAGTTCGCCCCGGTGTTGGGCCAGTTGCTCATCGACGAGACCGCCGAAGGTGAAGGACCTGTCGATTTCCGGGCTCTTTCGGTGCGGGAGTTCGGCACCATCTATGAGGGGTTGTTGGAATCGCGGCTTGCGGTCGCCCAGGATGATCTGACCGTCCGCAAGCTCAGGGGCAAGGACCAGTACGTCTACGTTCCGGCCGTTGACGACGATCCGGTGGAGATCGAGGTAGGAGGCGTCTATCTGCACAACCGGCTGGGGGTTCGAAAGGCCACGGGCAGCTACTTCACCAAGCCCTTCGCGGTTAGACACCTCCTGGACCATGCTCTGGAGAGGGCTATCGAGGACCACATTGGCCGATTGAACCAACTCTGGGAGGACGGCGAGTCAGTCGGACTAGCGGAGGCGTTCTTCGACTTCCGCTGCGCCGACATAGCGATGGGATCCGGCCACTTCCTGGTGGCTGCTCTGGATCGGATCGAAGCCCGGCTGTCGGCATGGCTCGCGTTGCATCCCGTCCCCGCCGTAACCGATGAGCTAACCCGGCTGCGCGACACAGCGCTTCGATCGCTGGGCGAGCTTGGAGTCGGTGTTGATGTCGAGTCGAGTTCGCTGATCAGACGCCAAGTGGCCAGACACTGTGTTTATGGGGTCGACCGTAACCGGATAGCTGTCGAACTCGCCCGCCTGGCCATCTGGGTACACACCTTCGTCCCTGGGCTGCCACTCTCGTTCCTCGACCACAACCTCGTCTGTGGCGACAGCCTGACCGGGATCGGAACTCTTGACGAGGTGGTCGCGGAGTTCGAGCCTGACGCCGACCCGGCAGCCCCGAGCCTATTGCGCCTCCTGCTCGAGGATCTGCTGGAGCGCTCTGAATCAGCACTGCTCCGCTTGGCCCGGACGTCTGACGCGACCAAACGAGAGATTGACCAAGCCCGAGCAGCGCACCTGGAGGCTCGAGCCGCAGTAGCAGGTGCTCGAGCTCTGTTCGACGTGGTGGCAGCGCATCGGGCGGGAGCGTGCAGGCTGCCCGAGAACTTCGACGAGACCACCTTCATACGGCTGAGTGGATACGAGGGCGTCGTGAACCAGATCGAGATACTGAAGCCGGTCCACTTCCCCGCCGCCTTTCCCGAAGTGTTCCTACGGCAACGTCCCGGGTTCGATTGTGTTCTAGGCAACCCGCCCTGGGAGAAGGTAAAGGTCGAGAAGCAGCAATGGTGGGGCCGGCACAAGCCTGGCATACGGGCCCTTTCAGTTGGCAAGATGAATGCAGTCATCGACGCCCTACGGCGATCCCGTCCCGATCTGAACGACGCATACCGGCGCGACATGGATGAGGCAAAGCAGATGGCTGCGCTCACAAGACGCACGTTTGCCTTGGGGGCCGGGGACACTGATCTATACCAGGCATTCGGCTGGCGGTTCTGGCACCTCACCGCGGACGGCGGCACGATCGGTGTGGTACTCCCCCGCCAGGCCCTCGCTGCGCCCGGCTATCAGAAATGGAGGATAAGCATCCTTACCGATGGTGCCTTTGCCGACGTGACACAACTGGTCAACAACGGTAAGTGGGTGTTCGAAGACGTGCATCAACAGTACACCATCGTGCTGTGCGCGATCCGCAAGGGACCGACCTTCGCCGGCCGGGTGGCGATGAGAGGTCCCTATTCGAGCCGTTGGGCGTACGGCCACGGCTCGATAGCAACCGGTATCGAGGTGGAGGAGTTCCTGTCCTGGTCGGAGAACGCCGCATTCCCGTTGCTCCCGTCCGAGGCGGCCCTGACGACCTTCCGCAAGCTCCGCAGCCACCCCCGCCCCGAGTCCCGAGTCCCGAGTCCCGAGTCGCCGAGTCCCGAGTCCCGAGTCCCGAGTCCCGAGTCCCGAGTCCCGAGTGTTACAATGGGTGGTTCGGCCGTACGCGGAGTTGCACTCTACGGCCGCCAAACATCGGTTCATCCTCGACGGTGGCGAGTCCGCCCGTACCGAGAACTCGATTCCGCCAACGACAAGCACAGATTCGCTCTCGATGCCGGTCGAAGCGCCATGAACAAGGGTATCTGGCCGGTCTATACGGGACGTTCCTTCGACCTGTGGAATCCCGACACCCGCAAGTACTACGCGTCAGTAGATGCAGGGGCGATCACCATCCACCTGCAAGACAAGCGGCGGCGGGCACATAGCAACAAGAAGTCGGTTTTCTCGGAGTTCGACCGTGAACACATAGTCAACCCTTCGACACTTGCCTGTCTGCGGCCGCGGCTCATGTTCCGGGACGTGACCAACCGTACTAACACCCGTACCGTGATCGCTGCTCTCGTCCCCGGTGAGGTGGTGTCGGTTGATATGGCGCCGTCTCTTCTCTGGCCAAGAGGAACCGCCCGTGACGAGGCCTACCTGCTGGGGGTGCTCTCGTCGATGATCCTGGATTGGTACGCCCGCCGAGTGGTCGAGTTGCATGTCAAGTTCTACATCCTCAACAACTTCCCGATTCCCGACGCCGATCACGGTGACGACCCGATAGCGGCCCGGGTAGTGGAGATCGCAGGAAGGTTGGCCGCTGTCGATGACCGTTTCGACGATTGGGCGGCCGAGGTGGGGGTTCCGGTCGGATCGGTCACCGACGAGCGCACCAAGCTCGACCTGATCTACGAACTGGACGCCTGCGTCGCCCATCTCTACGACCTTGACGAGAGCGACCTGGCCGTCATATATGGGACCTTCCACGAGCGGACCGATTACTCGGAGCGCCACGCTGGCGTGCTAGACCACTTCCGACACTGGGCCGATACGTGACCGGTCCGGCCGTGCAGCCCCAGGACGCAAAGCCCGAGTTTGCTGCCAACCGGGAAGGACGCTCGGTGGGAGAAGCTGTGAATGGCTTTGTGTCGCATGCAGCCACGGGGTTTGTAGGCGGTGCCCACCTTGATGTTGCAACCGCGTATTTCAATGTGGGTGGGTACTCGTTGCTGGCAGATTCTTTGAATCGAGTGCGCGGGACCCGGTTGCTGTTGGGTGCCGAGCCGAAGCCATTGGAGAAGCGCCGGCGAGTGTTGGGGGTTGAGTCGGCGCATCCGGACCGGGCGAATCGGGCCCGTCTTCAGGGCGCGCTCTCGGATCATGAGGGGGATTTGACGACCGAACGGGACCTGTTGGGGTTCTCGGTGGAGGTCGACGAGACCACGAGGCGTCTCGTGGATTGGCTTCGGTCCGGCAAGGTGGAGGTGCGTCGCCTGGAGACCAGGTTCCTGCATGGCAAGGCGTTCCTGGTAGGCGACCGTTCCCATGGAGTCGTAGCAGGGTCGTCGAACTTCACCCGGGCCGGTCTGGTATCCAATGTTGAGCTGAATCTGGGTAACTACTCACCGCATGTCGTCGGGCAGGTACAGGAGTGGTTCGACGAACTGTGGCAGGAAGCCGTCGACTACGACCTGGCGGCGCTGTTCGAGGCCCGGTTCGAGCCGCATCTCCCCCATCTGATCTATCTGCGGATGTTGTGGGAGCGCTACGGCGCCGAACTGGTGGAAGAGGCTGAGGCGGAGGGTGCACCGCAGATCCATCTGACCTCGTTTCAGTCTGACGGACTCTGGCGGGCCCGGCGCATTCTGTCGGAGCGTCATGGGGTGCTGATCGCGGATGAGGTGGGTTTGGGGAAGACGTATCTAGCCGGTGAGTTGATCAGCGAGGCGGCGTTGGATCGTCGGCAGCGGGTGTTGGTGGTGACGCCGGCCACGCTGAGGGATGGTCCGTGGCGGGCGTTCAAAGCCCACTTCAATCTTCCGATGGAGTTGGTCTCCTACGAGGACCTCATGTCCGACAAGCGGCTCAACCCCCACCATGCGACCGGCGACAAGCTCGAAGCTGGGATCAATGACTACGCGATGGTGGTGGTCGATGAGGCCCACAACCTGCGTAACCCGGGCACTCAGCGGGCCGAAGCGCTGCGCCGTCTGCTCGGTGGCACCCCTCCGAAGAAGCTGGTGTTGCTGACAGCGACGCCGGTGAACAACAGCTTGTGGGATCTGTACCACCAGCTCGGCTACTTCATGCGTAACGACGCCGCGTTCGCGGATGTGGGTATTCCCTCGATGCGGGATCACTTCGCCAAGGCCATGGCGCTCAAGCCCGACGATCTAACCCCCGAGCACCTGTTCGACGTGTTGGACACGGTGGCGGTGCGCCGTACCCGGTCGTTCGTCAAACGCTACTACCCCAACGACACGGTGACCATCGGCGGGCGGGAACAGACCATCACCTTTCCCACCCCTCGGGTACGTAGGGTGAGCTATGACCTGGATGCGGTACTGCCCGATTTCTTCGACCGGTTCAAGAGTGCACTCGATCCCGACACTCCCCCGGATGATCCCGAATCCCTGACCCTGGCTCGCTACGCGCCTTCCCAATACCGGCTCGACCAAGACCTCGAAACACATGAGATCCAGCTGGCCGGGCTGCTGCGATCAGGGATGTTGAAACGGTTTGAGTCCTCGCCCTATGCGTTTGTACAGACATGCGAGCGTATGGCCGCTAGCCACGACGCGTTCCTCGAGTTGTTGGACAACGGGAAGGTAGCCACCGGCGGCGCCCTGGCCGATTGGATGGCCACCGACTCCGACGATGTGGACAGCTACCTCGACGAATACGGCGGCTTGGTCGACGATGCCAGCGAATACGACATCGACCGGCTACGCCGCCATGTGTCACGGGATCGGGATCTGCTCCGATCGTTCGCCCGAACCGCCCGAACAGTGACTCGTTCCACCGACCCCACCCTGGCTGAACTCGTCGACCAGCTGGCCGACATAGCCGAGGAAGCCGAGAAGACGGGCATAGGTCCAGCCGACACCCGAAACCGGCGCAAGGTACTGATCTTCAGCTACTACGCGGACACGGTCGACTGGATCGTCGAGTACCTCCTAGATAGGACCGAAACAGACCCGAGACTCCAGAGCTACCGCGGTCGGGTCGCGGCGCTATCGGGCTTGACCGGAACACAGGGTAAGAGAGCTGTGGTGTGGGGATTCGCTCCCAAGACAACCGACGCACCCGAAGGCTTCGACGATGACCTGTACGACATTGTGGTCACCACTGACGTGCTAGCCGAAGGCGTCAACCTGCAACAAGCCGGCCACATCATCAACTACGACCTGCCGTGGAACCCGATGCGGCTCGTCCAGCGCCACGGCCGCATCGACCGCATCGGATCATTCCACAGCGAGATCATTGTTCGCTGCGTGTTCCCTGACGCCCGTCTCGACGACCTGCTCAACCTGGAAGAACGCCTCCACCACAAGATCAAACAGGCATCCGCAGCCGTCGGTGTAGGTGAGATCCTGCCCGAACAATCACGACATGACATCGACTTCGCCGAAACCCGCGAAGAGATCGAGCGGATCCGCCGCGAAGATCCAACCCTGTTCGAACGTGGCGGAACCAGCCGAGGTGCCCTATCCGGTGAGGAATACCGCCAAGAACTCCGCCAAGCCGTAGAACAAGGCCTTCGGGAACGAATCGAACAACTCCCCTGGGGATCAGGATCCGGAATGGCCATCCCCTCTCCCGGCATCTTGGAACCCGGCTACGTGTTCTGCGTACGCGTCGCAGACTGGAAACAGCCACTCTTCCGCTACCTAGGACCCCACGATGGAGGCACACCGATAGCTGACACTCTCGCCTGCCTCGACCGTGCCCGTCCCCGTGACGGGTTCGACACCCCCAGAGTCCTCGACGATGACACCTACCGCCAAGCCTTCGAAGCCTGGGCGACCGCCCGCGCCGATGTCGTAGAAAAGTGGAACTACCTAGCCGACAAAGCCAACCTCGAACCCCGAATCCCTCCAACCCTTACCCAAGCCGCCGAGATCGTTCGCACCCACTCTCCCCCGGCGATGACCCAAGACCAGATCGACCGAGCAATCGACACCCTCCACGCCCCCTACCCCCAACGCACCATCCGAAACTTCCGAGCCGCAATGAAGTCCACCCAAGACCCCACCGAACAGGCCGAGAAGATACTCCAAATAATCCGCGACCTGGGACTCGAACCCTACGAACCCCCCAAACCCCTCCCTGAGATCACCACCGACGATGTCCACCTAGTCTGCTGGTTAGCCCTCGTCCCCCAGCGATCTGTTCCGTAGACTGCGACCTGTCGTGATGGCAGCGCGAAGCCACGGGTTAGGAAAGACGTAGATGCTTGAGCCCTCTTCTCCCCGGGGCCACCGCTCGGACGAGGACTCAGATGGAGGCGACCTGGAACAGGTTCGTCGGGCATGCGATCGGTTCTTCCGTGGCCGTTCGATCGGGTCCTATTTCAACACGCGGTTGGCTGTTCTCGCTGCCCTGAACGCGAATCGGGATCAGTTTGTTGAATGGTGCGATTCGGGTATCGATTTCCATGACAGCCGCATAATCATTCCGAGTGTCGATAGCGACGCTGAGGGTTCGAAACCACCGTCAGCAAACGACGACCCGCTTCAGTGGTACATTCAGACCGAGACAGTCTCGCTGACGCACGTCATTGGATAGACCCGCTGGTCGCTCTTGCCGATCGGAGCCGGAGCCGAGACCTGCCCGACCTGGTTTGCAAGCAAGTCATCGACATCCCCGTTGAAGACATGCGGTCAACGGTGAGTCATCTGTTGCTCGCGCAACCCGTACCTGACGAAGCTCCGGAGTTCGTAGCAGTGGTTGACAATCTTGCAGGGATCCTCAAAGTGTTAGTCGCCCGATGGCTCAAAAACAGACAGTCCTTCAACGCCATCAAGCATGGCCTCCTTGTATCGCAGAGCAACGCTGTGTTGAGCGTCGGCCCGGTCGGCGAGGATCTCGTGGACGTTGGCTACGGTCCGAGCATCGCGTTTCTCACCCACACACTGGCAAAGGCAGCCTGTCGGGTCCAACAAGTCAGACAAGGTGCGGGACTGGACTATCGAGACACAATGGATCAGGTTCGGTGAGACCAGCAAGATCCTCGCAACGACCTGTGTGCTGATCGACTCGCTCTGGTCGATCGCTGTCGCACGATGGTCCTCCTCTGATGATGCAGAGGTGCGACAAGCCTTCATCGATCCCAGCAAGTTCAGCGCCTGCGATCTCGGGGCTAGCGACAACGATCCGCCTGCTCTCGACATGACTCGACCGGTGTTCACCGAGAAGAAGCCGAACTGAGGGGCCGACTCCTCAGTGGCCTCTCCGCACGGGTGGTCCTCCTGGAGGACGCATCGATCTAACGGAAGGGTCACACGATCCGCAACGAATGCCACGCGGTCACTTCCTGCAGGTGATGAGGGTTGATGCCTAGCCGTTCTGAGCAACTGGTGACGCCTCCGTGCATTTCCACGAGTCTGGGCAGTAGCCGACCCGGAGCTAGGGGGAAGGATGCTGGCTCGGTCTTGCGCCACTTTGACATTTGGATCTGAATCGACCGGTATGAGCGGTCGTCCAAGTACCCGAGTTGGTGTGCTCTGTACACGAGCGCAGCTACCGAGATCCCCCACGTGCTCTTCAGGTGAACGAAATCGCGCAGGACTGGACGGGTAGGCATCGCTGCTGCGAAGTCGTCATCATCCATCAGCAGACCCGACGCGAACCGGTACGCCTCGTTCTCAGAGTTGATTGTTCTCCTGGTATGCATGACGAGATGACCGATCTCGTGGGCCAGTGATAGGCGGAACCGGTCGCCCGGCACGTTGATGTTCAGACCGACCACCGGTATCCCCTCAACCCATGACGAGATCCCGTCGATTCCTTCGAGTCCGACTATCGGAACCAGACAGATCCCAGCTCTCTCGGTGGCATCCGTCAGGTTCTTGATGGGTCTACCATCTTCCTGTTCGAGCACACCGACTCGAACTTCGGTGGCGCACTCCACAATGTCGGTGTCGCTCTGAATTGGCCCGAGGCGCTCGAGTCGACCCTTACGGCGGACGCCGAGCACGCTCCGCAGGCCGGCGAATGCTTCACCGGCAACTCGCAGGAGCTCCTTGGCCCGGCGGGTCGAGGTCACACGAGTTGACGCCCGCTGCCGGTGCAAGGGTTCTGTCATCTCGGGTATCTCAACACTGGTGTAGCCGAGCAGCGAGATGTCGCAAGTAGGTGACCGACGACCTGACTCAATGGCTGACACTAACTGTGGGGAGATGCCGAGCAGCCGGCCGAGCTCCGCTTGGTTGATTCGTTCGATCCGCCTATATGACCGGAGACGGTTCATAGGATCGTCCCATCCTCCTCTTCCCGGTCGTAGAGATAGGACATCCAGTCGTTGTCCTCGTCCTGGTCGAAGACCACTGGCTCAGCGCCGCCGTCGGACCAAACACGGCGAAGTTCTCCCACGACCTGGAACTCCGCTCTCCCGTTCTTCTGAATTCGTCGGTATTCCCCCTTGTAGAGGGCCTTAGTCTTCCCGGACAGCTCGTACGCTATCAGCGGCTCGCCAGCAGGTATACCGAAGAAGTCCTGTTGGAGACCGGCATCTGGGTTGGCCGGGGAGGGGCCCACGAGCGAGGTCAGTGGTTTCAGCAGGAGCGGAGACCCACCACTGGGGTCGATAATCTTGACCTGTCCCCCCTCTGCGGCCTCGTCCTCGACCACGGCGAGAACTGGGTGTCTGCGTAACAAGGCTCTGATAATCGACTGTCTGTCATGTATTTCAGAGTTGCGAGTGCGAGGGCTCCCGTATTCTTGTATAAAGTCTATGGATGCCAACTCGTTCTCGTCGAGAGATCGTTGGATGAGTTCGGCCAGGGCTGTGTACATATCACCGATCATAGTGCTGATCTTACATCAGAAGTGGGAATTCCACAACCAGTGGTGTATATGGTCATGCGAGTGTGGTCCAGGCCAAACACCAGGGGCCACATGGCTATTCGTTCGGAATGATGTACTCCCATCACCAGGCACCGCAGTCTGGGTGTGCTTCCCAGCATCGGCCGTGTTCCGCCTGCACTGGCCGATGGCGGGTCCTGCCGTAGACGTACAGCTGGTTCACAGTGTGTTCTCTGCATATTGTCCTCCTATTAGGATTTGCGTTCAGGGTACGAGTTTAATGACATAATGGTGATCTGATGTTTCAACCGCCGATTTATGTCGGGATTCCTTGGATCAACCCTCCGGTCCACCTAGGGCTCCCGCTTTGCTGCGCGGGACCCGGGTCGGCAGCTCTCGCCCACCTCGTACAGACGTTCTGAGCGTGGGGATGTGGGTCAGTTGGGTTCTCGTGGTCTCGGCGGTTTCGATCGGGGGTCGCCAACATGCTGCTGGTGTTCACCAACGTCGTCGGCCATAGATCGCCCGGCATGGACGCTGGACGGAGCGGTCCCAGAGTCATGGTTGCAAGGCACTACCCGCCGCCCCACGATGCCCAGGCTCCCGATCTGACAGCTTGCGGCACCGCCGATCGTCACTCGCTCTCCGGGGTGGTCCCAGTCATCACCGCTACAATCTCCCGTTCCCGTTAGATAGGCACTCTTTCTGGGGTGGTCGGGCAGGCTCGCGAGCTGGTCGCGCTGGGGAGAGTCGATCCGATGCCACGCTACGAGAGACGAAGCCGCTACCGCGGTAGTTCATCGAGAGGACGGGACGTTCGCGTCTACACGCTTCATGGCAGAAGCGGCAGGGTCAACTATGTGGGGATAACCAACAACCCCCGACACCGGGCAGCTCAGCATCGCCGCGCCGGGAAGAAGGGACGACTTCGTGTAGAGACTGGCGGCATGTCAAGAGAGCGGCCCGTCGCTCAGAAGCAGCCAGGCTCGATGGTCACCCGACGGCGTCATGGTGGAGGGAATCCCCGCTACAACAAGACCAGGAGTGGGGGCCCGAGGTTCTGATCGTGTCCGGAGCCTCGTGGCCGTTCGATGGCAGTCGGTAGAGCGTCGCTTTGTCGCTTGTTGAGTCTCACGTCAGTCATCGTCGGCGGCAGGATTGTTCGAGAGAACTCGTTCGTAGATTGCTCGCTGGTCTTCGAGCCAGTGTGCCATCTTGTCCCAGTTGTTCCGGTCGCTGGAGTCGGTACTCAGAAACCGGTGCCCAGAGCCTGAGACATCGACCCCTCCTCCGAGCTCCTTCTTGAGGGTGTCGGTGTGCTGTGCGATCCGCTTCTTGACATCGGCATCACCTCTGCCGTTCTTTCCGGTTAGGTATACACCCACACCGTGTTGGGCCAAGTACTGGCTGATGTAAAGATCCGCTGGCTCGACCCGGTGATACACATTGCTGCCCGCGTAGCCTGATCGAGGACCCGGCGCCTCGGGTAGCACCCTCGCGAAGTGCGCCCAGAAGTTGCGCCGGAACTGGCCCACAGGGCTGAGCGACCCACTGCGGGTGATCTCCCCGACAGTCCGATCCCACCCGTTGGGGCGCTCTACCACATCAAAGACCGGGGCGAGGGGCGAGTTCCCAATGCGGACAACGCTGACCCGCACTGCGAAGAACGCGTACGGGTCAGTGGTGTGGTTGTTGAGCCAGCGGATCGCCGACAGGTGGGGCTCATCGAAGCCGGTGGCGACCCAGATCACGATCTTGGCTTCCAAGCCAGCCAGATATGCCAGCAACTGGCCCAAGTGCTGGAGGTTGGCGTGCTGTAGTTGATTCTCGATCAATACGCCGGAGCCATCTTGCGGTATCCGAGCAACGATGTCGGCACGGAAGGGACCGACGTTTACCTCAGTTCCTTCAAGTTCCAGATCGTCGATGCCCAATTCGGCCGACAGACGTCCCAGGTTTCTTGCGAGCCAAGGCGTGAAGTTGTGCGCTTCGTGCGGCCATGCCTCCCTGACGTTCGCGCGCTCTAGCTTGCCTAGGTCCATCCGTACCACCTCCTAGTCCAGTTGTCCGGAAGACATTTTCTTACGGGATGCTCGATCAGTCGGTTGTCGGGTCGAGCCCGAATGCGGACTCGACTGTTCTGATCGTGTTCTCGTCGCGGAGTTTGCATGCGACATGCTGTGAGGAGAAGAGTCCCTTCTCCCAGATGGCTTCCTCGATGGGTCGTGTTCCGAGCCATTCGACTGGTACGACCATCTCAGCTAGTTCCGGGTCTTCCGAGGCGGCGTCCTTCCACTTCTCTGTGCTCAACTCTGGCTGATCGACGAGCGGCTGGAGTTGGCCGTCGGCCTCGACTCTGGCATCGCGAGCAGGGATCATCTCGCCGGTGACCCGGCCGATGCCGACGTAGCCGGCGCCGCCCACGTATGCGAACACGCGCTTGCCCAGTTTGAGATGCCGGAGCGGCTTCCAGTATCGCGATCCCCCACCTGCGCTTAGGAGCCCGTACTTTCTGGCTATGGACCAGCGGTCGGGCTGGTCGGCTCGGTCGAGCACGCAGTAGAAGTCTCGGCCGTTCCAAGGCCGGCTCTTGCGGCGGGATGGCCGCTGCGTCGTGTCTCCGGCCGGCTGTGGGTCGAGCAGCCATGTCCGGGCGAGGTATTCACGATCGCCGTCGCTGAAGTGGCGGAAGAACACGGCGTTGATGGGCACGCCGTAGGACTCGGCCAGGAACTCGACGATGCGATCTGACGTCGGATCGAGCTCCGACGAGATGATCGTGAACTGCTGGTCAGCGTTGACCACGTCCGGCAGCGGGCTGTCGAATCGCTCGGCGAACGCTTCGCCGAGGTCAGTTTCGTCATCATGGTGGTGGGCATAGATCTGCTCGAGGTCCTCGATGCCGAGATCCTGCACCCAGGATCCGTAGTCGAGTGTTTGGGCAACAACGTCCCGAGGCGTCCGATCACGCTTGAGTTCCAGGACATGGGCGTGACCGTCAGCGTCTAGGGCCAAGAGATCGAGTAGTCCGCCATATCCGGTCCGTACCTGCCGTCCGACGACGAGCAGATCCATTCCGCACATGCCGGGGTCCTGAGCGAGCATGTCCTCGAGACGCTGTTCTGAATCGAGCGGAGATGACACCAGATGCCGTGGCCCGGCATCGGTCATCCGCCATATCGCCATCTCGACAGCCATGTGAGTCCTTCCCTCCGCCAGCACTCACATCATGCCACCCGGTAGTGACACTCCCCCGGCGGCACACATCTACCACCATGATCCGGCACGTGACTGCCTCGTTGGCCTCTCAACCTTGGCGAGCCGCGTACTCGTACGCCTCGGTCAGGACCGTGAGGAGGTCTTCGGTGGTATTGCGGGTCGTACTGCCTTGGCCGAGGCGGGTGCCGATCAGTTGCTCTATCCGGTCGATGAAGTGAGGCGCTTTCTTCTCGAAGACGCTGCGCCAGAAGGCTATGTAGGCGCCGCGCTCATTCCAGATCGTGACCAAGCCCACGTTTTCGACCGCCAATCGTGGTAAGAGGGTGAACCGCTTAGCGCCCTTGCCCTCGTAAGTAGCGAGTCGCACGAAGCCCTGGTCCTCGATCTCCCGCGCCCACCGCACGAGACGTCGCAACGACTCGTGGCTCTCGGGAGGCGCCTGGCTGATACTTTCCTCGAATCTCTTGCTTCCCGGATAGAGAGTGCCGGACTCACCTCGGCGTTTCTTCTGGACGGATACTTCGTGCTGTTCGGGCGTTACCCGTTGCGGCAAGACGACGGAGGTGCCGTCCACGTCGAATGAGTTGACGGCAACCAGGTCGATCGTCAACTTGTCGGTCACGTGCTCCAGGTACGCCACCAGCGTCATCAACTCCGTAGGCACGTCGTCGAGTACGAACACGAGCCGGAACCTGCCCTCTTGTAGGTGCTCGTCGAGAGATGTCCTGAACTCGTCGGCGTCGAGCGCCTCATCCTGGACCGACCTCACTGCATCCACGAGGGACTCGTAGCCACGTCGCCTCAGGTCCGCTCCGAAGCGGTCCTCCAGTTGTTCCCGGGTCGTGCCGTGGAGGTTCGCGGCGTAGGCGAGGATCTGTGCGACAACGGCGCGGCGGGCTTCGTTGTTCTGCGCCAGCTTGATCTCGATGATGACCGGTCGGCCTGACGTTTCCACTCCCAGGAGGTCCGCGTAGCCCGATCCGAGCGGCACTTCCCTGCCAAGGACCAGGAGAGGCGGGGCGCCGGCCAGCGGCAGCATCTCCGGGGTCTTCTCGATCAGGCTGTGCAGCGTCGCCTCGTCAGGGAACCCCTCGGGCTGGCTTAGTTGCCAGCCTTCTTCATTTCGCGTCCAGATTCCCGAGACAGTCACATATCGCTCCTGGTTCATTCAGTCCAAGCCCGCGGACGATAGCCGAGATCGACCAACCCGCCTTCAAGGTTGTGCACTGCTCATGAGTCGGCATTGGTGGGCGGTAACGGCTGGTGCGCGCCACAGCCGCATCGACCCGCACCGGATCCTCTGAACGCCGGTTTATTGGCACATGGCATGCCGATAAAGTGGCACATCGCCTGGAGCTGGCGGTCGGCCGATACCGACGCCCTGCAGCGTCTGTTCGTGGTCGAAGAAGGTCCCCGCCTGGAGACCGCACCTCGCATCCTGGGCGCAGGCCCTCAAGGCGCCCACGCGGTCAGTCGTTGTTGGCGGTAGGAGCGCTCAAGAGTTCTGATGGATTCCGCGATGCGTGCTTGTGCTCGCGGTTGGGCTAGACCGTGTGGCGGGGGTCGGCGGCTAGGGGTTGGTGGGTGAGGTGGGCGGCGTTGCCGGCGCGGTCGTGGATGGTGCCGCCGTTGAGTTGGAGGCTGTCGGCGCTGATCTCGATTCCGTCGGGGTCGGTGTCGCCTGTTTGGATTTGGTATTGGAATGTCATGTCGTTGTTGAAGCGCCGGTTCGGGTTTGCGTCGGGCTGGAGCGTGGCATGGCGGGTGGTGCCGCCGATGTCTAGTTCGAGTTGGAGGTTGCCGGTTTTGGCGACCGGTTCGTTGAACACCATGTTCACGGTGATGGTTTCTCCCACGGTGTAGGCATGCGTGTTTGCGGGCCGGGATGTTATGTAGAGGCCTGAGATGGTGGGCGCTGTGGTGTCGATCTTGTGGTCCGGTAGATGGCCGGTAGCCGCGAAGTGTTGGAGGTATTCGACGTCGGTGCCCTCAGCGTTGATGGTTCCGTTTCCTCGGACTGCGGTGGCGCCGTGGGGAATGGCGATTCCTCTGATGTCTGTGTCGCCTGGTGCGACGGTGTAGCCGAAGACGAGGGTGTCGGTGCTCGAGCCTCCTGAGGTAGTCGGCCTCTCTCCAGGCTTGGGCCCGGTTGTCGTGAACGAGGCCGACATAGAGAGCTAAGCGCACTTCGCCTTCGACTGCTACGTCGGTGTCGAAGTCGAGGGCGATCTCGATGGTTTGGTCGGCTCGGTAGGCTTCCCAGCCGTCCGACGGTGTTGAGATGACCTCGACCTGTCTTATATAGGGTCTGCCGTCGACTTTGCGGTTGGACGCCGTTTCGACACCCGAATGGGTGGGATCGATGGGAATGTTCATTCCCTGCGCGTTCACGGTGCCGTTGAGGCCATGGGTCGCGTCGCCGCTTGTGCTGTTGACGGTGATGCCTTCATTGTTACGGTCGAAAGGTTGGACTTGGTAGCGGAACACCGGGTGTCTGGTCCCCGAGCCCCGCTGGTATGTGGCTTCCCTTGGGGTGTGATCGTCTCCGTCTCCGAGGCGGAGAGTCATCTGTCACGTCGACCGCCCTGTTAAGGCTCAACCTGATGTCAATGTTCTCTCCGCTGCGGTAAATGTCTCCCCGAGCAGGGTCGGAGGTGACGTCCACGTCGGGTGATGGCAGGGGCGTCGTCGTCCAAGATCGTGATGACGCAGGAGCGAAACCCGTCATGGTGGTGGAAGCCGATTGCGAAGGTCTCGTCATATTCGGGCCGGGAGTCCTGCGTCGTCAACACCGGGACCCACACGGTTTCGTTATAGGCGTCACCGTCTACCACCAGCGAGGTATAGGCACGGAAGTCGCTCGGGTCGGCGGCGTGGCCGTGGGTGTGGGTAT